>NZ_JBHTEE010000002.1:0-17551 GCF_042665875.1 Streptosporangium amethystogenes subsp. fukuiense
CCGGCAGGGAGTAAAAATAGCCTCCGGCTATTCTTTAAATGGCCGCTGGCCATTGTTTGAATGGGAAAAGAATTGCCCTCCGGGCAATTTCCGGGCGCCCTCACCGCAATTCTCTGCGGCCTATTAATTTCAAGCAAAATACAAAAAGAATTGCCCTGCGGCTGAAATGATAATCAACCGCAGGGCAATTCTTGGCCTTTTTCGAGAATGCGCTATTCGTCGTCCCCGAACATCGTTACATAATCGCCCCGATAATACGGGTCGGCCGCAATCTCTTTCCTTTTGCTCTCTTCCACTGAATCCGGAGTTGCGGTATCACATTTCCCTTCGTGGCCATGCCCTAGGGCACAGAAAGGCTTTCTGTCCCAAGTCTTGAAACAGGTGAGCTTTTCCATTGTCACCCCTTTGTTAATCGTGGTCGTATTCGTAATGGTCTTTTAGCGGGTCATGGTTCTTTGGCGCCCGGAACCAAGTGTGACACTTTCGGCACTGCTCTGATGTGCAATCGGGGCAGTGCGCTTTAGCGCACTCTTCGGGCGTCCTGCTGAAACACAGAACCTCATGGGCGTCTTCGGTCATGGTCTCTGTTCCTTCCTGGTTGCCGTCCTGCGGTTCCGCCGGCCCCGTGCGGCCTTGAGTGCTACGCAGACCGGCCCCCTTCCCTGTGAGGGGGAAGGGGGCCGGTCGTCCTGCGGGTCAGTCTCCGTGCGTCTGGTGGGCCGTGGGGTGCGGCCGGCGGTGGCGGCCGGTCGCTCTCATGACCTCTTGCCCCTCTTGCCGCCGAACGTCTTGCGGATGCCGTCCGGGTTGTCTCCGTTGATGTAGGTCACGCCGTCTCCGGTGATGACCTGACTGTTGTTGTAGACGTTCCCGGTGCCCAGATGGACGGTGCCGGCGTTGCCCTCGATGACGGTTCCGATGTCTCCGTCGTAGTCGTCTCCGTCGTAGACCCGACCGTTGATGATGATCACGCCGTTTCCCCTTCCTGGTTGGTGCCGCGCGCTGCGATGTGGTCGATCCGGCCGAGGTCGGCCGGGCTTATGCGGATGATGTCCAGCTCTGCGAACCATCGGACCCACACGGGTTCGATGCCGGGGGTTTGGGCGAACTCCACATCGGTCAGCCGGCCGCAGGCGTAGAGCGTGGTCCGGATGGCCAGTCGTTGCATGTCGTCCGGTGTGAGCCATCGGACGTTGCGGGTTTCGCGGTCGGATGCGGCCAGGTCTCCGGTGACGGTGGCGCGGTAGAGCTGCCACTGGTGGCCGACGCCGCGCGGGCCGGGGGCGCGTCGGCATCGGTTGTCCCGCCATCCGCCGACCGGCAGGAGTTCCAGGGTGGCGACGGTCAGGCCCAGTTCTTCGGAGACCTCCGCGTGGGCCGCTTCGGTGTACCCGGGGTGGTCGTCGAAGACGTGACCGGCGGCCGGGGCGCATCCGGCCGGGGCGGTGTTGCGGTCGAACATCAGGTGTCGGCCGGCGGAGTCGATGACCAGGATTCCAACGCTGGCGTTGTCGCAGGTCTTCACCGGGTGCCTCCGTGGCGGGCGTGGGTCTGGGAAGGAAGGATGTCGTGGTCGATGTCGCGGTGCTCTATGTCGGTGCCGATGCCCAGGGCACGCAGTCCCGCCCCGATCTCCGTGGCCATGGCGACGGATCGGTGCCGGCCACCGACGCAGCCGACCGCGATGGTCACGAGTCGGAACCGGTCGTTGGCGACGTCGTCCAGGAGGTCACGGCCGAACCGGATGGCGTGCTTGATGACGTTGGGGACTCCGGGAGTGGCCAGCACATGCGCCCGGACCGGGGCGTCCAGGCCGGTCATGGTCCGCATGGCGGGATCAGCGTGCGGGTTGCGGAAATGCCGGCGGGCGTCGATGGTCATGTCTGCCTGCGGGGCGGGGTCGTGGCCGTAGCCGAATGAGATGACCACCGCTTGCACAAGGCCGGCGGTCAGGTCCTTCACCATGGTCTGTGGTCCCTTCGTATCTGTCAGGTGCGGGTGATCGGGGCGCGTCCGGGGTCGAGTCCTGGACGCGCCCGCTCTGTCTATTGGACGTTCGGTGTGGGGGGCCGGGGGCGTGTTTCCCGTTTCCTATTCGCGGTGGAGTGTCCAGGGCTGCGAGTCGTCCGGCATGGCCGCATCGACGTGGACGCCCACGATGGCCTCTTGGGTCTCCTGCTCTGTGGCGCCCCCGTGCTGTAGCGCGTCGGCCAGGGCGCCCGCGGCTTCCTCTGCGGAGATGCCGTACCTCTCGAAATGGTTCTTCATGACTGGCCGTCCGGCGGGATCTCGTGGCAGTTGGCCGCGTGGTGATTGCCGTCGCCGGATCTGGCGCGGGCGGTCGAAGCGCCGCAGCCCCCGCAGCGCAGGAACCCCCAGGCGCCGGAACCGTAGGTGTCGCCGGGGTTGTGCTCCCAGATCACGACCGCCCCGCCCCGGGTGCGGAACCGCCGGACCGGCCGTTCGTTGCTCTGTTCCATGCTCTCTCTTCCTTCCTGGTTCGGGGGCGCGTCCGGGGTCGAGTCCCGGACGCGCCCGCGTGGTCTATGCCGCGATGATGAACGCGCTGACCCACAGCCATCCGTAGTGCCATGCCTGGTCCAGCTGGTAGGCGCCCCCGGGGACCTTGTCCCAGTACTCCGTCTTGCCGAGCCGGACGGCCAGGGCACGCAGGGGGGCGCGCCGGTCGGCCCACGCGTGCGTCGCGCCATTGACCGCCAGGCCGACGTAGACCCACGCGGCCGAGTAGCCGAGATCGAACCGCCATTCGACCAAGAGCAGCGCGACCGACAGGGTCACGGTGTAGGTGCCGACGTGCGCGAGGTTGGCACGCCATCCGGCACGGCCGGGGGCGGCCTTGCCGCACGCCTGCGTGTGGCTCTGAATCCAGTGGTCGGCGACCTGGTGGGCCGCGTAGAGCGTGACCAGGGCGACGGCGAACCGCAGGGCTTCCAGGTGCATCATGGTGGGTGATCCCTTCGTATCTGTCAGGTGCGGGTGATCGGGGCGCGTCCGGGGTCGAGTCCTGGACGCGCCCGTCTTGCTTTGAGCCGGCTACGCGGACGGGGCGGGCGGGGTGGGGAGCGACAGACAGTGGTTGTCGTGGTAGCCGTCACTGCGCTCGCAATCGGGGCAGCGACGGCGGCCGGTCGCACCCCTTCCGGGCAGCACGTCGGCGCGGATCTGGATGGGGGTGCCGGGCTGGCGGAAGTCCGTGCCGCGCGCCCACCGCTCCCATGTGGTCGGCGGGTGCGGAAGCCGGTCGCGGATGCCCTGCGCGGTAGAACGTGCGCTCACGTCCAGTGCGGCGGCGAGATCGGCATGGGAGCCGCCGGCCGCGTAGTGGGAGCGGATCAGGGCGTCTCGCAGTCCGGCCAGACGGGGCGCGAGTCGGTGTTCCAGAGCGCTCAGAGCGGTTCCGATCTCCCGGACGGTTTCGCGGCCGGGGGTGTCCCAGCGTCCGGATCGCAGTCCGTCCAGCGCCCATAGGAGGGTGTCGAACCAGTCGGACATGACGGCCGCATCCGCGCCGATGTGGTTGCCGGGGAAGGTGATCACGACGGCCGTTGATCCGTCTTCCCTCTCGATGAACTCAAGATCGTGCCGTGCCATTCGCGCCCCTTGTCTGTACGTCGTTTCGTACATCAAAGCTTGTACGTATCGACGTACAGCGTCAAGCGGTTTGGGCAGACCGACCGGTTACATCCGCCTACCCCTGACAGCTCCCGCGCCCCGCCCGTCCGGCCGGACCGCCCCCGGGCCGGCGGGGCGCGATCGTGGACGGCCCCTTGTCTGGCCGGAGCGCTCCCCGGACAGGAGAGCCGACCGGATGGCCCCAGACGGCCGCCTAGGGCCGGACAGGCGCCCGTGCGGGCCGGACAGGGCATCCGGACGGACGCGCCTTGACGGGACGACAGACGCGACCAGACAGCCATACAGACACGTCATGAAATGGCGGGATACGGGAAAATAGGACCGGTGTATTCATTCGCGCAAAACGCAAATAGGCGCCACGCCCGGAAAAGCATTCCAGACATGACGCCTATTTCAAATGCGGCGACCAGACCTAATAGTGGACTGGGCAATTCCGTGAGAGCGGATCACCGCACTCGCATTCGCTTTCCGGAATACCGCTAACGGAAATGCAATTCGCGTGACCCGTCAACGGATCTGCCCCCTTTTTTGCGCGAATCCATTGGCGACAGTTCGGACAATGGTCCGTTTCACAGTCGCCGCAATTAACGATATTGCATTCTTCGGCATTCCGACCGGAACACAGATCGCCAGTTTCATCCATTCGCCTCATACTCCATTCTCCATAATGGCCCATGAACGCACGTGGGGCCGTGCCCGACTTTCAGGCACGGCCCCACATGCGACGTTCACCCGGTAGCGCTAGGGCGATTCCGCGCCCATTTGATGAGTTCGGACGGAATATACAGCTTTTCCTGTCCTTTCTCTGCGACCGGGAGAGGGAACTCCGGGTCACGGCCGCGCGCCGCCCGCAGGATTTGAAGCGTCTTTTCCGGAGTATCGGAAAGGGAAATCAAACCGCCCCGCGCGGCCTTTCCCAAACCGATAGGCGCATTCGGGTCAACCGGGATCGGGTCTTTCTTCTCTCCCTGAACAATGGTCAACTCCGGCCGGGCCGTGGGGCTGACCTGGCGCCGCGTGCTTGGGACGGTGTCACCCTCGTTCCCCTGGTTGATGATCTCGTGAGACGGTGTGACGAGCTTGGGACGGTGGGAGAGAACGAAATTCTTCGCATCCTCCTCACTGCCGAAGATGACCTGTGTCTCATACGCCTGACCGGCCTGAACCAGCTGCACGCGGCCGGGGTGCCGACTGGCGCGCGGCGCGGGCCAGACCTCCGGTACCAGCATTTTCCAGGCATTCATGGAGTAGCGGGCGAGAACGCGGGTTGAGAAACACTCCCGCATTTCGGGGCCGCCCATCGCGCGGGCCGACATGAGCTGACCGATCGCCAGCACGTGAGTACGCGCCTGGCGCCCCATGAAAAGGATGTCGCCCAATGCCTCGATGGCGGGTGACTTTTTCGGATCTTCCTTGTCGCGGATGGATGCCCAGTAACTGACCAGCTTGCTTGTGGTCGCGTTCATCTCTTCCATGATGAGCAGTACCCGGGGCAAGGCCGCGACCTCATCGTCACGATCCTCATCGATCATCTGGAATCGCCGGTCGCCCTCATCGGCGACCATGATAAGAGCGTCGTGGATTTCCTCCGGAGACCGGGCGTAGGTGACCCCGGGCAGGCCGCGCGCCCATCGGTGAGAAACGCGCTTGATATCGCAGATCACCACGCGTCCGCCCCGGGCGAGAATCTGCGCAGCCATCGCGCGGGCGAACACTGACTTTCCGCCGCCGGTCGAAATTGACAGCAGAATATGGGGGCTGTCGGAGTCGAGATCGACCGCGATATGGGCGCCCCGCTGGCCGACGCCGATCAGGGGGGCCGACTCCTTCGCGGCCAGCATGAGCGGGATCGCGTCCCGCCACGTCAGGGCCGCCGGCGGCTTGGGAGCGTGCCGGATGACCAAGACAGGCACGGCCCCGGACAACTGCCAGGACGTATCGACGTCTTGAAGGGCAAGCTTGGTCTTGACGATGTCCAGCACGCGACTCTTCATGTCTGACGTGCCTTCGAAGCGCGCCGGGAGCTTGACGACAATCCGCATGTCGTCAGATGTCCGGAAGTCGAACGGGAGATGGATATACGAGTCCGGTCGCTCTCTGTCACCGTAGCCCAGGACAGGCCCCAGGACCGCGTGCAGCGGTCGGAGCCAATCGCGGGTGTGCTGCCATGTCCGGACAGCCTCTGTCGCCTTGAGACTCGCGTACGACAGACCGGCCAGGGTCAGGGCGCCGTCCAGCGCGAGAGTGACCTGTGGGGCCATCACCAGACCGACCGGTTGCACGGCGGTCGGGACGGCCGTCCCGACACGCACGGCCGCCCGCTTCCAGCCCGGCAGGGACATCCACCACGTGGGTTCGTCCCGGTAGCCGTGCGGGCCGGTCGCCCGCGTACCCGGCGCCATGAACGTCGCGTTGGACCGGGGGCGGCCGTCCATCGGCCGACCGGAGACGAACCGGCCAAGCAGCCGGGGAAACGTGTTCTTCGCCTGGCCGAGTCCCGCCAGTGCACCCGCGATGTCGCCGCTCATCTCGCCGCCTCCTGTCGCACTCGCACCGACCGCCAGACCAGACCATCGGCCGTCCGGCTTACCTCGCTCCACTCCTGCACGGTGGTCCAGCCGGACAGAGCGGCCGGACGTGTCGCGACCACCGCCGGCCCCTGCAACATCCGCACCGCGAACCCGGCCAGCGCCAGGGTCAGCAGGGTCAGCACGACCAGGGCCAGGCCGACCAGAACGGAGGTCAGCATCACCAGGGACTCGCCCATCACCGCGCACCCCCCGTCAGGATCAGCTGAGTCTCGACCGCCTGACCATCGGCCACGACCCGGGCCGCTCCCGGCCGCATCGACGGCCGGACGTACGGCAGGCCATCGGCCAAGCGCGCCCAGGTACGCGCGGAGTATCCGCCCAACACCCGAACCCCGAACATCTCCCGCAGGTCCGGCGACAGGCCCGCCAGCAGACCGGCCGCCACGACGTGAATCCCCTCCGACCGGCCCGCGACCAGCAGCGCGCCGAACGCCTCCCGGAACGACGTCCAGGAGTACCAGGGCTCCGGCCGGGACTCGGTGAAGTCACGCATCCGGGACAGGACCGAATCGGCCGCGTCCACCAGGAGCACACGGCGGATGTCATCCCCCGGGCACTGCTGGAGCGTGTTCGCCAGCTCCATCACGGCGTCGTAGATCTCCGGCAGGGTGACCGCGTGCGTCACGCCCACCTGTCCGCGCGCCCACCTGTGCCCGATCCGCTTGATGTCGCACACGACCAGCGCAGCCCCGGCCACGTGCAGCTGCGGGGCCAACGCCCGCAGGGCCGACGTAGCGCCCCCTCCGGCGGCCAGACCGATCAACGCGTGAGCGTGCCGGTTCAGGTCCACCACGACCGGGCGGCCGTCCACGGCCGTCCCGATCACCGGGGCATAGCGGGCCGCACCCTCGACCAGGGCGACGACATCGGCGGGGTACGTGATCCCAAACGCGTTCATCGGGTGACCTCCGGTCGGGCCGGGCGAACGATGGAAGCAGGGCCGGCCGGGACTCCGGGGTACAGCGCGGGGCCGGCGGGAACCTCTCGGATGATCTCCCGGACCACGACCGCCCCGGACAGGGACGGGTACGGCGCGGGGGCGGGCGGGACCGGCGCCGGGTGCGCCTGGCGGACCATGTTGCCGCGCGCCAGGTGGACGCCGATGACGATGCCGATCACGACACCGACCGTCAGGCCGAGACCCGCCGAGATGGCGCTCCATACCAGATCAGTGGTGGTGATCGTGTGTGATGAGATGTTCATTGCTGGGGCCTCCTAGTGGCCTCGGAAGTCCCGGGGGTCGGAGTGGAAGTCCGCCCCCGGGGCGCTTGTTGAGTTGTGTGGTACCCGTTACGACGGACCAACGGCCCGCAGAGTTGCAGCCCGCCCCTTGTCCTGTGCGTCCTTGCGCACCGCGTACGCGTCGGCCCGACTCACCGTGACGCCCCGCACCCGCAGCCATTCGACGACCGCAGGAACGTCCCACGCGCCGGTCACAGAGAACGCGTGCCGGATCATGTCCCGCTTCGACGGCAGCGTGGACAAGACCTCACGGTCAGCCGCGTACGGGTCCTCCGGGGCGTCCTGCGGGTCAGCCTCCGGCACGGCCGGAGCAGCCGGGAGAGCCGGAAGCCGGGGCGCCTGCACTGCGGTCAATGGGGTGCGCGGCCGGTCTCCGACCGCCGTATCCATCGCGGCCTGCGTGACGGTCCGGCCGCGCGCCTGCAACCAGATGCGGGCCGAGTACTCGTCATAGGCGCCCAGGGCCGACCAGGCATAGCGGATCGCGTCCACATCGTCCATGCCGGACAGCGCGCGACGCTCCCGGACATGCGCGATGGCATCCTCTGGCTTGGCCAAGTTCTCGCGGCGCGCGGTCGCCCACGCGGCCAACGTCTCGCGGAACGCGACACCGGGAAGCCAGCGCCCACCGAACCGGGGGCGGGCCGACATCTGCGTGCCCTCCTCCTGGCGAGTCCAGCGCCGCAGCTTGGCCAGCGTTGCCTCTAGCAGCACCGGCCCGGCGATGGACATCGAAGCGAAGAACTGACCGGCCAGAGTCGTGTCCGCAGTAGACCAGTTGATGTAGGCCGACCCTGCGGCGAACACCCACGTGAGCAGTCCGAAGACACCGGCCCCCTCACCCCGGATGCTGCTGTAGATGGTCATGGCGATACACACAACCGCCGCCAGGTCCAGCGCCACGAACGCCGCGACGGCCATGGGCGGTGCCAGCGCCAGACCCTCCGGGGCCGGAGCCTTGGCCCACGTGAAGATGTGGCCCGACGACAGGGCGATCGGGGCGAGTACGACCACGCCCAACGTGACCGCGATCGTAGTGATCAGAACGCGGCGAACCCGACCCTGGCGGGACACGCCGGCCGATTCCTCTTGATCATGGTTGAGGGTCATCTCTGATCTCCCGGGGGGGTCGTAAGCAGGGCGGCAACCTCATCAAGGTGCCGCAGGCCGACGCGCACGATCGCGTCATGAATGACCGTCTTCGTCAGCTCCATACGGGTTGCCATGATCACGTCGATCCGCTTTTCGTCTACCTCCTGCACGACGGCGGGAGAGACAAGCAGGCGGCCAACCGGGGGCCTCTGGGCCATGGAGCGACTCCTAATGGGCGGGGCATGCGACTTCGTCTGTGTTGTCATGCCGACCAGCATTGCACGTGATTGGTAGTGTTGCCAACACCTGAAACAAATGCAATGCTGGACGACATCACCACCCTATGTCTGGTGATCACGGGTGCCAACGGTTGGCACCCGTAGACAACGAAAAGCCCCGCCGGGGGTCCTGGCAGATCAACCGGCGGGGCGACCTCACGAGAGGTAGTTCCATCATGCCAAAGATCGTCCCGATTGACCCGGGAGAGACCAGCTTCGACCAGCTGGCCACCGACACCCGGCGGGCCGCGCTGCGGGCGATGACCTACGCCCCCGGGCAGGAGTCGCAGGCCATGCGCGACACCTACGACCGCCAGGCCGGAGGGTCCAAGTGACGACCCCCGCCGAGTATGAGGAGTTCATCGAGCAGCTGCTTGGCGAGTTGGCCGAACTCACCGCGATGACCAACGCGACCACGCCCGACGCCTACCACCACAGGGGGGCGTGATGGGTCGGGGCAAGGACGCTGCGAGCGTCGCGCTGTCCTTCACGACCGGCGCCGCGAAGTGCGCGGCGCTGGCGCTGATCCTGATCAGCGCGACGCCCCGTGAGGTTGCCGACCACAAGGCCACCTGTCAGCAGTGTCAGGTGGTGCTGCGGTGACGGTCTACGTGGACGACTGGCGCCAGCCGGCGCGCGTCGGCAGGCTGTCCGGCCGCTGGTCACACATGGTCGGCGACGACCTAGACGAACTACACGCGTTCGCCCTGCGGTTGGGCTTGCGCCGGTCGTGGTTCCAACCGCAGGGCGGTTGGTACCCGCACTACGACGTGACCGAGAGCAAGCGCGTGCAGGCCGTCCGGCAGGGCGCCATAGCGGTGTCCTGGCGGCACCTGCCGCGCCTGCACCGAGAGGGTCTGATCCTTTGACCCGCACCACGCGATACAGCCCCGACCGGGAGACCGGCCGGGGCTGTCCCCGTTGAGAGGAGAGAGCAGCATGGGGCGGATTCTGGGGCGGTTCTACGACCCGACCGGCGCGCGGTACACCGTGCCGACCTGGCCATGGGGCATGAGCCCCGCCCACCTAATGACGCGTCGCCAGCTGGCCAACCAGGGTCTACGGCCGGGACGTCAGGGCGTGCAGGGACAGGTCATGTGGCGCTCTCGGCGGGCCGGGAGTCGCGACGGGGTGCGGGTGGCCTACCTGTACGACGTCGGCCAGGCACTGCCCAAGCGGCAGCCGACCGCCCGCCAGCTGGCCGCGCTGGCACTCGCGATGGCCGCGCGGCGAACGTGCCCGGAATGCGGGACCGATCGGGGCTATGTGATCCCGACCAGTCTCGGCATGTGCGTGTCGTGTGAGCTGGGGGAATCGGGGGTCGCGGCATGAGTCGGGAGCCGATGATCATAGATGCGTTCTGTGGGGCCGGCGGGGCCGCGATGGGCTACCACCGGGCCGGGTGGCGCGTGGTCGGGGTAGACCTCGCGCCGCAACCTGACTACCCCTTCGACTTCCACCAGGGCGACGCGGTCGCGTTCATCAGGGAAAACGGGTACCGCTTCGACGCGATCCACGCGAGTCCTCCGTGTCAGAGACATTGCGCGCTGACCGCAGGCACCAACCAGGACCGGGCCGACCGGTACCCGGACCTGATCGCACCGACGCGCGACGCCATCGAGCAGACCGGCCGGCCCTACGTCATGGAACAGCCGCAGGGCCGGGCACCGATCCGCCGGGACATCACCCTGTGCGGAGAGATGTACAAGATCGGGGTTCTTCGGCACCGACATTTCGAGCTGGGAGGTTGGGCGACCACGCGGCCGGTCCACCGCCCGCACCGGGGACGCGTCCGGGGATGGCGGCACGGCCAGTACCACGACGGCCCATATCTGGCGGTCTACGGAGAGGGGGGCGGCAAGGGCAGCGTTGCCGAATGGCAGGAAGCCATGGGCATCGACTGGACCGCAGATCGTAAGGCCATCGCCGAAGCGATCCCGCCGGCCTACACGCAATGGATCGGGGAGCGCTTCATACGCGCGGTAAGGGGTCACGGTGCCGACACGCTGTTCTAGCCCCGCACGCCCCATCGAACACGGGCGTAGGGTGGCTGACCAAAAGCAAAAGGCCCCGCCGGTTCCGGAGCTGCTAACTCCGGGGCGGGGCCTCTCAAACAAATCGCTAGGGAGAGTCTACGTGACGTCGCCCCAACTTTGGCCATCGGCCATGCCATCCGTGTCCCTGCGGGGGGGCCGATGACGACGCCCCGTTCCCGACTGACGGCCGTACCGTCGCCCGCAGCGAACGGCACTGCGAAGAAAGTCACCGCTCAACCGAGAACCATCACTCACCGCCTGGCGGAGAAGTTCACCGCCGATGACTCCGGCCACTACCGGGTCAGCCGTGAAGGTGAGGACACGATCCGAACTGAGATCGTGAACGCCCGCGTATCCATCACGGCCGCCTACGCCGACGACACCGGAGAGCCCTACCCGCTGACCGACACCGAGGTCAGCGACCGCACACAGAGCATCGTCACTCACTACGACCTGCGGGTCAGCCGGACCGGGGCGCCCCCCGTGACCCTGCCGGACGTGCCCGCCGAAGACTTCGGCAAGGTCACATGGGTAGATCGGGCAGAGCTGTCCGGCCTGCCGGTGCTGACCGCCAGCGGGCAGACCGCGCGGGGCGAGATCGTGACCGCGATCAAGTCGGCCACGCCCTACCCGATCGTTCCCGCGTACGGCCGTCTCGGCTGGCATCACCGGGGCGGACGGTGGATCTACGTGCACGGCGGGGGCGCCTGGGGCGCGGGCGGGGCCGTGCCCGACGTCCGCGTGCACGGTGACGGCCTGGCCGTCTACACCATGGCGCCGCCCCCGGCGACGGCCGACGACGGCCGCCGGGCGTTCGACGCCCTGTGGGGTCTGTTCGACATGGGGCCGGACCGTGCGGCGGCCGTAGAGATCGGGGCCGCCTACCGAGCCAGCATGGGCCGGCCGGTCGGATCGATCACCTACCTCGCACTTAACCAGAGCGGCAAGAGCGGCCGGACCGCGTTCATCACACAGTGTTGGGCGCCCGGGGTTCGCTGGCGCCGGTTGCCGTTCAACGCGGGGCGCGCGTTCGCGACCGGCACCTACATTGAGCTTGTCCATCACGCCTACGGCGACATGATCGTGCCGTGGGACGACATGGCGCCCGTTGGCAGTCCCCAGGAGCGGGCCGCCTACTTCGACCACTTCGCCCGCAGCTTGTTCAACGGGGCAAGCAAGGGGCGGGCCGACCGGCACGTCAAGGCCAGGGCGCGCATGCGACCCCGGGCGTTCGGTGTGCTCACGGCCGAAGACATCAGCGCGGTTGAGTCGGGCCAGAACCGTACCCACGTGATCCACCTGGAACGCTCGGAGTTCGACGCCGCAGCGTTCGGCCGGGCCGACGACGGCACCGGGCCGGCCGACCGGTCAGCGCTGATGAGCGCGTTCGTGGTGTGGTGGGCGGGCCGGATGCCCGCACACGCCGACGTCGCCCGCAGCGAACGGCACTACAGCGCAAAGCTGGCCGAAGCGACCGGGGCGCCCACGCGCTACGTCGAATCGGTCGCGGACAAGGCGGCCGGTCTGCGGGCCGGTCTCGATCACGCTCTCGCCCGGGAATGGGTCGAGCCGGAGCGGGCCGACGCGTTGTGGGCGCGGGCATGGGCGGGGCTCATCGAGTCGCTGCACGCTCAGGTCGATGCGATCGACGGACAGGCCATGCATGAGCGAATCGTGAACGCGATCCTTGACGGCCTGGCATCTCGGGAGGCTCACGTACTGGGCATGGATGGCGACGTGCCGAAGGCCGACGCGGTCGCGCTGGGATGGGACGCGGCCGGCCGCGCGATGGGCCGGATGATCGGGTGGACCGACTGTGAGCGGCTATTCCTCCTTCCCAGTGCGGCCGGGGCGTTCGTGACGGCCTACACCGGGCGTCTGGGCTCCCCGATCGACATCACGCCCCGCGCCATGGGTGAGGCGATGCGGGTGGCCGACGTCATCCCCGGATCGGTCAGCCGGGGGGCGGGCGGCCGGCCCGTTCATCGACACACCATCGCCAAGAAAATCCCTGCACTGGGGCGCAAGCGCGATGTGTGGGCGCTGCGCTGGACGGCCCCGGATGCGGGGCCGGAGGAAATCGACCACCATGAAGCCGCGGGGCCGCCCGACCGGCCGCCCGCGCCATGCGTGACCTGCGGTGAGCCCTGCACGCTCATCGAGAACGGGCGTGCCCTGCACGCGGGATGCGACGCCCCCGACGCGCCCCCCGCCCCGCCCGCGCCGATGCCCGTGGCCGAAGAGCTGGACCTGCGGGCGACGCCCGGGGCACACACAGAGCCTGTGCTGGCCGTAGCCGCCGACGCTGACGGCCTGTACCTGTCCAGCGGGGCCGCACTGCCCGCCGGCGCCGCGCTGGACGACATGGCGGCATTCCTGGCGGGCGTGGTCGAGCTGATGCCGGACGGCGGGAGCGTCGCGATCACGGGCGACGTCGCCGCGCGGCTCGGCTACCCCGACGCGCCCCCCGCAGCCGAGACGTTCGCCGAGACCGACAAGCGGCGAAAGAGTCGAAAGGCTCCCGCGCCGGCTCCGGAGCCGCGCGCCGTGATCGACGCGCGGGCCGCCGGATGGCTCCCGGCTGACTCCGGTGTGCAGGCGTGGACCACATGGCGCCACCCGGCCAGCGGAACCCGCGTGCATGTCCTGGTCATCCCCTGGTCAGGGACCGGCGGGATCTCGCACGTCCTCATCGCCCCGGACAGCGACGCCATGACCGCCGCCTACCTGTTGGGCACCTGGCGGGCCGCGACCGGCACACCGTACGTGATGACCGCCGGCATCAGCGGATGCAACATCCTGGCCGGGGCGAAGCACTACGGCCGCCAGCCGTTGCGCAAGTGGACCCCGCCCGACTCCTGCCCGGCCGGGGTCGAGACCGGATACCGGTCAATCCGGCCGCTCTCCCAGTGGAGCGACGAAGAACGGGCCGGAACCCATGTCATCGGCTACGACGCCCGAAAGGCGTACCTGTCCGCACTGGCCGGGGCCACGTTCGCCATGGACCGGCTAGAGCACATCGGACTCGACAGGGGGTTCGACCCCACCCGGGCCGGCTACTGGCTCATCTCCGGGAAATGGCAGCCCTACCCGCAGCTACCAGACCTGCGGGGCGAAAGCGTCCGCGTCAACGGCCGGGCCACCCCCACATGGGTGACCACGCCCACGGCCGAACTGCTACTCCAGACCGGCATGCCGCAAGAAATGATCGTGGACGCGTGGGTGTCGCCCCGCGCCCACGACCATTCCGCGCGGATCGGTCGGGCCATGGCCGAGACCCTTCGTGACGCCCTGCGGAACCTGCCCGCAGGCGACGAAGCCGACCTGTTGGGGGCCGCGCTCAAAGCCTGTTACCGGGAGACCTACGGGCAGATCCAGCGCAGCACCGGCAGCCTGTACCGGCCCGACTGGGCCGACACGATCGGCGGCCACTGCCGGGCCAAGGTCACCCGGGACGTGATCAAAGTCGGGCGTGCCACTGGCCGTTGGCCGGTCGCGCTAGACATCGATTGCGCCTACTACGTGACCACGACGGCCGACCCCGCAGCGGGTAACCCTGGGCTCCCGCTGTACGACCCCGCCAAGCCAACCAAGGAACTGGGCACCTACGCCCCCCACTCCGTAAAGACCATGGCCGAATACCTGCGAAAGGGTGAATGACCGTGCCGAACTTCAAAGGTCTTACCGACGCGGTCTATCGGGCAGTCACCGGCCGGTCGCGGGCATCCGAAGGACGGACCACGAAGGAAAAGGCCGAATGGCTGATCAAGACTCACGGGTCCGTCAAAGCCGCAGCCGGTGAGGCTCAAGTCTCATACGAGACCATGCGACGGTGGGCCAAAGGTGATCAGGAGGCGAAGAACACCGCCAGGTCGGCCAACGCCGACAAGCTCGCACGGGCAGAACGGACGGCCCGCATAACAAAGGCCGGAGCAAACAGGGTCCTCAACTCCGTAGGAAAGGACTACGGGAGCGGCGAAGGACTGCGGATCAAAGCGACCGTCACCATCTCGAATGACCGGCGGGCCGACCGCATTATCAAACCGGGCGAGAGCCTGCCCGCCGACGCCATGGAACAAGTGCTCCACACCTTCCAAGAGGAAGGGCCGGAAGCCGCAGCGCAAGAACTCCAAGACCTCCTAGACGTCTACTACTTCAAGGGCGGGAGGGCCACAATCGAGGACATCACCGACATTGCTTGGTGAATGGTAAAGGCCCCAACTCATTCCCAAAGGGTTGGGGCCTTTTCGTCGGAAGGAAAGGCACGTGGAGCCGGACGCAGGGCAGAAAATGAAGGCCGTCATAGAGGAGACGGCCGCAGAAGCAACCGCAATAGTGAGCAGCGTGCGGGCAGAGATCGCAGCGCTACCCCCGGACACACAGGAGAGTATCGGCGCTCTCCTGGCGGACATTGAAAGCACCGTTGCCGAGATCGCAGCCATGCCGGAACAGATTCCCGTGATGGAAAAGGAAACCGCGTACATCGCGAGAGTGCGGGCCGACCAGGAAGCACAAGGGCAGTACGTTCCCGCGCCAGATGATCCGGAGTATCCGGAGTGGGAGGCGGCCGTTTTCAAGGTGTGCCCATGCGCCCCCGGGGCCGTTTCCGCAGACTGCCCGATACACGACTGAGAGCCGCTGATTCGCCCCCTACGGCCCGCCCCCGACACCGGGGGCGGGCCGTAGCCCGTTGCGGGCAGGGAGCCTCACAGAGGCACACAGGCGCCCCCGGTGTCGGGGGTGAAGTGCGAACCGCACGGGGGGCGCACACCGGGCCGCGAAAGTGCGAACCTCGCAGGTCAGAGCCCTACAGAGCCGTACGCAGGCAGGGGCGCCCCCGGGCCGGCAGTGAAGTGCGAACCGCACGGGGGGCGCACACCGGGCCGCGAAAGTGCGAACCTCGCAGGTCAGAGCCCTACAGAGCCGCAGGCGCCGCAGGGCCAGGACGACGACGACACAGGCCACAGACCCCCCACGGGGGGCGGTTCGCAGGGGGGTTCGCACTTCAAAGTGCGAACCTGGGGCCAAAGTGCGAACCGACACACCCCCTCTGACCTGCGAGGTTCGCAGAGTTCGCAGAGTTCGCACTTTCTCAGACCGTCTCACCACTCCCCCGGGGGATGTTGACCCGCCAGGAGAGCCCCGCAGCGGGCCGCCGGCGGCCGGGGGAGGGGTTCCCCGACCCATGGCCGGACGGCCGCCGACTCGACCGGCCGGACGGCCGAAGCCTATGGCGAAGACGCGAACGGCGAACCCCTTACCAGATACCATTCCCTCGAAACGAACGGGAAAGGAATTCCTTTATGAATTGCAGCGCGCAATGGATTAACGGGGACTTTGATCCGGGAATTTGCAATTGCAGACTCTGCGTGAATCGAGCGCACGGACAAATAGAGGCGATGATGGAAGGGGGGGACATTTCCGAATGGGAAGCGGAAGAAATGCATTCGCAAATAGACGGGGGAATTGACGACTAAAAGAATGGCCCCGCGGGGCCATTCTTTCCCCCCGCACCCCCCTTTCTAAGAATTGCCTAGCGGCAATTCAATGAATGGCCTGCGGCCATTCTGTAATGGCCTGCGGCCATTATGGCTCCTGCCGGCGCCGCAGCAGCCGCCGCAGGTGCAGCCGCCGCGCTTCGAGGCGCCCCGCAGCGACAGCGGCCGCCCGGCGGCCTCCGGTCCCAAGCCGGGCCCGCGGCCCGCTCCGCGCCCCGGTCCGGCGGCGCGCCCCGAGGCACGTCCGGAGGGTCGTCCCTCGGGTGGCCCCGGCGGAGCGCCCTCTGTCCAGGCCCGGTGCCGGCGCGGGTGCGCCCAAGCCGGGTCCGCGTCCGGGCCCGCGTGGTCCGCGCCCCGGTAACAACCCGTTCTCGTCGAACGGGTGCTGGATGTTGCATGGTGGCTTTGTGTGATGCTGCCATGTGTGTGTTGTGTGGTGGTGGTGGTGGTGTGTTGGTGGTGGTGGTGGTGGTGGTGTGTGTGTGTTGGTGTGTGTGTGTGTGTGGTGGTGGTGTGTTGGTGTGTGTGGTGTGTGTGTGTGTGTGTTGTTGTGTGTTGTGGTGTGGTGGTGGTGGTGGTGTGTGTGTTGTGTTGGTGGTGTGTGTTGGTGGTGGTGTGTGGTGGTGTGGTGGTGTGGTGTGTGTGGTGGTGGTGTGTGTGTGTGTGGTGGTGTGGTGTGTGTGTGGTGTGTGTGTGTGGTGTGTGTGTGTGTGGTGTGGTGGTGGTGTGTGGTGTGTGGTGGTGGTGGTGGTGGTGGTGGCTGGTGGTGGTTGGTGGTGGTGGTGGTGGTGGTGGTGTGGTTGTGGTGTGGTGGTTGTGTTGTGTGTGTGGTGTGTGGTGTGTGTTGTGTGTGTTTTTTTTGTGTGTGTGTGTGTGTGTGTGTGTGGTGGTGTGTGTGGTGGTGTGGTGGTGGTGTGTGGTGTGGTGGTGGTGGTGGTGGTGTGTGGTGGTGGTGGTGGTGTGTGGTGGTGGTGTGGTGGTGGTGGTGGTGTGGTGGTGTGTGTGTGTGTGTGTGTGGTGTGTGGTGTGTGTGTGTGTGGTGTGTGTGTGTGGTGGTGGTGGTGGTGGTGTGTGGTGGTGGTGGTGGTGGTGGTGTGGTGGTGGTGGTGGTGTGGTGGTGGTGTGTGTGTGTGTGTGTGGTGTGTGTGTGTGTGGTGGTG